>NZ_JBEZUZ010000003.1:0-43013 GCF_040636735.1 Streptomyces sp. NPDC035033
CGTGCCGGCGCGGCCCGGGGACGGTGGGAGCGCCGCCGGCGGGCCCGTACCGCTCGGGCGCCGGCCGTCCGCCCTCCTCGTGCGCGGGGTGCCCGCCGCGGACGGGGGTGCCGTGCGCGGGCGTGTGCGGAACCCCGTGCGCGGGCGTGTCGTACGCGCCACCGCCGTACAGGGGGGTGCCGTGCGCGGGAGTCCCCCGCGCGGGCGCCGGGGCCCGGTGCGCCGGGGTGCCGTATCCGGGAGGCCCGTACGCCGGGGTCCCCTGCGCGGGCGTGCCGTGGACCGGGGTGCCGTGCGCCGGGGTCCCGTACCCGTGGAAGGTGCCCTGGCCGCGGGTCGTACCGGGCTCCTCGGGGGCCCGGCGGCGCCGGCCCGTGCCCGCGCCGGTGTCCACGACCGGGGGGCGCCCGGCCTCCGCGACCGGGACGCGTCCGGCGGCGCCCGGTCGCGCGCGCCCGCCGTCCGCCACCGGCGTGCGCCCGGTGTCGCTCACCGAGGGCGCGGGCCCCTTGCGGCTATGTCGTCCCACCCCGGGTTCAGCTCCCGTCGTGCCGCGCGTCGTGGTCCGCGATCAGTTCCCGCGCGGCCGCGGCGACCGTCTCGGGGTACTCCATCATCGCCACGTGCCCGGCGTCGGGCAGGCTCAGCAGCCGCGAGCCGCGGAAGGAGGCGGCGGCCCGGCGGGCCATCCGGTACGAGACGAGCCGGTCGCGGCCGCCGTAGATCAGCAGGGTCGGCGCGAGCACCCGCTCGGCCTGGCGCCACAGGCCGTGCTGGCCGCCGAGCGTGTAGGCGTCGACGATGCCGCGCGAGGAGCGCGCCATGGCGTCCCAGAAGTAGGGGAGCTCCAGCCGCCGCTCCATCTCCTCGACGGCGTGCCGGAAGCCCTCCTCGGTGACCTGGGCGGGGTCCCCGTAACAGAGCGAGAGGACGCCCCGGACGCGCTGCTCGGCGGTCCAGTCCCGGGAGAGGCGGGCGAAGAGCCCGGCGACGCCGGGCACGGCGAGCAGCGCCGTCGGCCAGGCGGAGCGCTGGGCGCGCAGTTCGGGCAGGGCCGGCGAGACCAGGGTCAGGGTGCGGACCAGGTCGGGCCGGACGGCGGCGACCCGGGTGGCGACGGCGCCGCCCATCGAGTTGCCGAAGAGGTGGACGGGGCCGCGGTCGGCGGCGTCGAGCAGCCGGATGACGGCCCGGGCGTGCCCGGTGACCGAGTAGTTGCCGTCGTCGGGCGGCGGGGAGTCGCCGAAGCCGGGCAGGTCGACGGCCTCGCCGTCGACGAGGTCGGCGAGGAGCGGCATCAGGGCGGACCAGTTCTGCGAGGAACCGCCGAGACCGTGCACGTACAGCGCGGGCGGCAGGCCGGGGCGGCCGCCGGGCCGGGAGCGCACGGTGAGGGTGAGACCGGGGAGGGCGACGGAGCGGAGCTCCTCGCCGTCGGCGACCCGGACGGCGCGCGGACGCGGCGCCGCCGGAGCGGCGTCGGCGGTCCGGGTTTCCGGCAGCTCGGTCGAGGACATGGCCGCAATATTACGAGACGATCACGCGGCCTCGGGTGTGGGTGGGGTCACAAGGCCGCGTGGCGCCCGGCCGGAGCCGCGTCCGGACGCGGCACGGGTGCGGGGCGGCGCCGGGGCTCCTAGGCTCGGAGGGAGAGTCATCGGCGCGGGCGGCCGCTCGCGCGCGGGGAGGACGGGAAGGAAACGCATGACTGTCGATCCGTCCGAGCCGGACACGTTCCCGGAGGAAGAGGACACCGTGCTCGACGAGGAAGTCCCGGAGGCCGACGCTGCCGAGCAGCACACCGAACTGCGCCCCGGAGAGGACGAACCGCTGGCCGATATCGACCACGAGACCGCCGACGAGGGGGACGCCTCCGAACAGGCGCGCGTCATCACTCTCGACGAAGACGACTACCGCTGATTTGTTCGGTTTAATCTTGAATCTCCTGTCGACCCCGGTGTCCGGTCCATGAAATTCTGCGTCCGCACCGCGCACAGCCGGGTTACCCAAAAGTACGATGGCCGCGCGGCGCGACAGCGCACTTGGATCGATTCTTGGGAGGCCGCGTGAGCGCCATCGAGCAGACAGAGGCAGCACGCCCTCGCGGTACGCGGCTGCCGCGCCGTGCCCGGCGGAACCAGCTGCTCGGCGCGGCCCAGGAGGTCTTCGTCGCCCAGGGTTACCACTCCGCGGCCATGGACGACATCGCCGAGCGGGCCGGGGTCAGCAAGCCGGTGCTGTACCAGCACTTCCCCGGCAAGCTGGAGCTCTACCTGGCCCTGCTCGACCAGCACTGCGAGTCCCTGCTCCAGGCGGTCCGCACGGCCCTCGCCTCCACCTCGGACAACAAGCTGCGCGTGGCGGCCACCATGGACGCCTACTTCGCCTACGTCGAGGACGAGGGCGGCGCCTTCCGGCTCGTCTTCGAGTCCGACCTCACCAACGAGCCGGCCGTGCGCGAGCGCGTCGACCGGGTGAGCCTCCAGTGCGCCGAGGCGATCTCCGAGGTCATCGCCGAGGACACCGGCCTGTCCAAGGACGAGTCGATGCTGCTCGCGGTGGGCCTCGGCGGCGTCTCCCAGGTCGTCGCCCGCTACTGGCTCTCCAGCGAGTCCCCGATCCCCCGCGACACGGCGGTCTCCCTGCTCACCTCGCTCGCCTGGCGCGGCATCGCCGGCTTCCCGCTGCACCCGGTCGACGGCCAGCTGAGCGCCGAGGGCCACTGACGGCTCTCCTCGTTCCCGGCTTCTGTTCGCTCCTGGCGTGCGGCGGCTGAGCCGTGCGCGTCCCCTCACCGGGCTAATGTGTGCAGCGTACGGCGCGGGTTCATCGCGCATGGCTGACCGTTCGGAGGGACATAGCCGTGGAGGTCAAGATCGGCGTGCAGCACGCACCCCGGGAGATCGTTCTGGAGAGCGGGCAGTCCGCCGAGGACGTGGAGCGCGCCGTCGCCGACGCGCTGTCCGGCAAGGCACCGCTGCTCAGCCTCGAGGACGAGAAGGGCCGCCGGGTCCTCGTCCCGTCGGACAAGATCGCGTACGTGGAGCTCGGCGAGACCGCGGTGCGCCGGGTGGGCTTCGGCACGCTCTGAGCCCCGGATCCCGCGAGGAGGCCCGGAGGGACGCCCGTCCCTCCGGGCCTCCTCGCGTACCGCCGTCCGGGTGCCGTTCCCGGCGTCCCCGGGGCCGCCCGCCGACCGGGCCGGCGGGGTGTACGGGGCACTCCACGGGGGCGGAGGGAGGGTTGCGTTCCGATGGCCCGGGGTAGGAAGGGGCTGACCGCACCACCCGCCCCGCACCCCTCGCGAGGTGATCCACCGTGTTCCTGGAAGCCCTCGGCTCCGCCCTGCTCGGACTCGCCCTGGCCTGGGCGGCCGCGCACCGCCTGTCCGACCGCCTTCCCGCCCGCGGGGCCGTCCTCGTCACCGGTGCGCTCGGCGCCGTCTTCGGCGCGCTCGTCACCCACGGGGCGCTCGGCCCCGGCCACTTCCTCGCCACCCTGGTGGGGGCCGTCGCGGTGGCGGCGGTGCTGCTCTCGCTGCTCGTCCGCCCGGCCGCCCGCCGGCTGCGCCGCTCATCGCCCGCGGTGTACTGACCCGTCGCACGCGCGTCGGCCGCGCGGCCCGGTCTCCCGGGCGGCGCGGCCGACGCGTGGTACCGGCGGGGCTCAGGCGGCCAGGCCCAGCGCCGCCATCCGCTTGGTGTGCGCCTCGGTGATCCGGGAGAACATCCGGCCCACCTCCGCCAGGTCGAAGCCGTCCGCGACCCCGCCGACGAGCATCGTGGAGAGCGCGTCCCGCTCGGCCACCACCCGCTGCGCCTGGGAGAGCGCCTCGCCCATCAGACGGCGGGCCCACAGCGCGAGCCGGCCGCCGACGCGCGGGTCGGCCTCGATGGCGGCGCGGACCTTCTCCACGGCGAAGTTGCCGTGCCCGGTGTCGTCGAGCACCGCGAGCACCAGCGCGCGGGTGTCGGAGTCGAGCCGGGCCGCGACCTCGCGGTAGAAGTCGCTGGCGATCGAGTCGCCCACGTACGCCTTGACCAGGCCCTCCAGCCAGTCCGACGGGGCGGTCTGGCGGTGGAAGTCGTCGAGCGCCTTCGCGAAGGGCTCCATCGCCGCGGTCGGGTCGGCGTCCACGGCGGCCAGCCGGTCCCGCAGCCGCTCGAAGTGGTGGAACTCGGCGGAGGCCATCTTCGCCAGCTCCGCCTTGTCCTCCAGGGACGGCGCGAGCTTGGCGTCCTCGGCGAGCCGCTCGAAGGCCGCCAGCTCGCCGTAGGCGAGGGCGCCGAGGAGGTCGATCACGGCCGCGCGGTACTGCGGCTCCGCGGAGGCCGTGGCCCAGTCCTCGGCGGCGATACCGGTGGGCGCGTCCTCGTCGGCGGCGGGTGTGGCGTTGTCAGGCGTCTCCATGAAGCGCACAATAGCCCGCCCCCGGGGCCCCCGAAGGTCCTGGTCAGTCAGTGTGACCGTGCCCTCATCCCCATTTCGCCCAACACACATGCGCGATTCCGGGGTACAGTGGTAATGCGCCTGCCGAGTATGCGGACATGCTTTCGCACGTACGGACGTATCCGGTGGGCCGACGCATGAATGAGGATGCCCGGTCGGTGGCCCGATCGGCTCCGGCCCGACAACCCTTCCGGCGGCCCGCCGAAGGGTCCCTCAAGCGGTACGACGCTCGAGCGACGGCAGTGGTCCCGTGCCACCCGGCGGTGATCTTCCCCAGGATCCCGCGGGAAGAGCCCGGCACGATGAGACCCCCTTCGTTCGCCTCGCGCCGCGTCTCACAGAAGAGGCAGCACCCTGACTACGTTCCGAGAGCTCGGAATCCTTCCCGAGACCGCCGAGGCGCTGGAAGCCGTCGGCATCGTGAATCCCTTCCCCATCCAGGAGATGACCCTTCCGGTCGCCCTCACCGGCACCGACGTCATCGGCCAGGCCAAGACCGGCACGGGCAAGACCCTCGGCTTCGGCCTGCCGATCCTGGAGCGCGTCACCGTCCCCGCCGACGTCGAGGCCGACCGCGCGAAGCCCGAGCAGCTGACCGAGGCCCCGCAGGCCCTCGTCGTCGTCCCGACCCGCGAGCTGTGCCAGCAGGTCACCAACGACCTGCTGACCGCCGGCAAGGTGCGCAACGTGCGCGTCCTCGCCATCTACGGCGGCCGGGCCTACGAGCCGCAGGTCGAGGCGCTCCAGAAGGGCGTCGACGTGGTCGTCGGCACCCCCGGCCGCCTGCTCGACCTGGCCGGCCAGCGCAAGCTCGACCTGTCGCACGTCAAGACCCTCGTCCTCGACGAGGCCGACGAGATGCTCGACCTGGGCTTCCTGCCCGACGTCGAGAAGATCATCAACATGCTTCCGGCCAAGCGCCAGACCATGCTGTTCTCGGCCACCATGCCGGGCGCGGTCATCGGCCTGGCCCGCCGCTACATGTCGCAGCCCACCCACATCCGCGCGACCTCGCCGGACGACGAGGGCGTGACCCACGCCAACATCACGCAGCACGTCTACCGCGCGCACAACATGGACAAGCCGGAGATGGTCGCGCGCATCCTCCAGGCCCGCGGCCGCGGCCTCGCGATGATCTTCTGCCGGACGAAGCGGACGGCGGCCGACATCGCCGAGCAGCTCCAGCGGCGCGGCTTCGCCTCCGGCGCGGTCCACGGCGACCTCGGCCAGGGCGCCCGCGAGCAGGCGCTGCGCGCCTTCCGCAACGGCAAGGTGGACGTCCTCGTCTGCACCGACGTCGCCGCGCGCGGCATCGACGTCGAGGGCGTCACCCACGTCATCAACTACCAGACGCCCGAGGACGAGAAGACCTACCTGCACCGCACCGGCCGCACCGGCCGCGCGGGCAACACCGGTACGGCGATCACCCTGGTCGACTGGGACGACATCCCGCGCTGGCAGCTGATCAACAAGGCCCTGGAGCTGGACTTCGCCGACCCGGTGGAGACCTACTCCAGCTCGCCGCACCTCTACACCGACCTGGACATCCCCGAGGGCACCAAGGGCATCCTGCCGCGCTCCGAGCGGACCCGCGCGGGTCTCGCGGCGGAGGAGCTGGAGGACCTGGGCGAGCCGGGCGGCCGTCGTGGCCGCGGCGGCCGCGACGCGGCCCCGGCCGCCGAGGAGCGCCCGGCCCGCACCCCGCGCCAGCGCCGCCGCACCCGTGGCGGTTCCACGCTCGCGGACGCCCCGCAGGGCGTCACCGCCCCGGGGACCGAGCGGGCCGACCGCGCCCCGGAGGCCGCCGAGGCCGTCGAGGGTCCGCGCCGGCCGCGCCGCCGTCGCGCCCGCGGCCAGTCCGGCGGCATCCCGGTCGCCGGCGCCGCCCCGGTGACCCCGGCCCCCGCCGGGGAAGCCGTGCGGGCCACGGAGGCCGTGAAGACCGAGGAAGCCGTGAAGGCCGTGGAGTCCGCGCGGCCCGCGCAGGCCCCCGCGCCCGCCGCCGCCCCGGCCGAGGAGACGGCCCCGCGCCGCCGCCGCGTCCGCGGGGGGCGTACGGAGACGGAGAAGGCCGTCGCCGAGACCGTCGAGGCGACCGAGGCCGTGAAGCCGGCCGAGCCGGCCGGGACGGCGAAGCCGGCCGAGGCCCCGGTCGGCCGGGCCGCCGCGCCCGCCGCCCCGGCCGAGGAGACGGCCCCGCGCCGCCGCCGCGCCCGTGGCGGCCGTACGGAGGCCGTCGCCGAGGCGCCCGCCGCCCCGGCCGCTCCGGCTCCGGCCGTCGCCCCGCGCAAGCGCCGGGTCCGGCCGCGCGTCGAGGAGACGGTGACCTTCCAGACCGTGGAGACGGCCGCCGCCGAGCTGGCCGCCGCCCGCAAGCGGTCCGCCGCGGTCCCCGCCCAGTCGGCGGAGGAGCGCCCGGCGGCCGCCCCGGCCGAGGCCGCCCCCGCGAAGACCGCTCCGGCCCAGGCCCCGGCCGCCGTCCCGGCGCAGGCCGTGGCCGCGCCGTCGCGCGGCCGGCGCCGGGCGACGCGTCCGGCCAGCAGCCCGGGCGCGGTCGTCGAGACCGCTCCGGCCGTCGTCGAGGCCCCCGCGGCCCCGGCCGTCGAGGAGCCGGCCGCCCGGCCGCGCCGCCGCGTGGTCCGCAAGGCGTCCAGCCCGGTGACGGCCACCGCCCCCGTCGAGGCCGTCGTGGTGATCCCGGCCCCGGTCGCCGAGGCCCCCGCGGCCCCGGCCGCCGAGGCTCCGGTCGAGGAGGCCCCGAAGGCTCCCCGCAAGCGCGCCGCCAAGAAGACGGCCGCCGCCGAGGCCGCCGTCACCGAGGTCCCCGCCGAGGAGGCCCCGAAGGCCCCGCGCAAGCGGGTCGCCAAGAAGACGGCTCCCGCCGCCGAGACGACGACGGACGCGCCCGCCGAGGAAGCCCCCAAGGCCCCCCGCAAGCGCGCCGCCGCCAAGAAGACGGCCGCCGCCGTGGCGCCGGACGCGTCGGAGCCGCAGAAGGCGACGACGACCCGTCGCCGCACGGTGAAGAAGGCCGTCGCCGAGGCCCCGGCCGAGGAGGCGCCCAAGACTCCGCGCAAGCGGGTCGCCAAGAAGGCCGCCCCCGCGCAGCCGGAGGCGTAGCACCACCCGGTCCACCGGACACGACGGCGGCCCGGCCCCTCCCCAGGGGCCGGGCCGCCGTCGTCGTACCCGGCGCCCGGAGCGCGCGGGCGCACGGCCCGGCGCCCGGAGCCCGCCCTCCGGTTACAGTCCTTGCATGAGCAAGCCCCGCTCCCTGACGCTGCCGCCCCGCACCCGGGCCCACCGCCTGGAGACCGTGCGCGGCGGATTCGCGGTGCTGGACACCGACCCGGTCGGCGAGCGGCGCGGGACCGTCCTGATGCTGCCCGGGTACACCGGCAGCAAGGAGGACTTCCTGGCGCTGCTCGGCCCGCTGAGCGGGGCCGGGTACCGGGTCGTCGCCGTCGACGGGCGCGGGCAGAACGAGTCGCACGGCCCCCGGGGTCGGGCCGCCTACCGCCGCCGGGCGCTCGCGCTCGACGTGGTGGCGCAGGCGGTGGCGCTGCGCGACGGGCCCGTGCACCTGCTCGGGCACTCCTTCGGCGGCCTGGTGGCCCGCTCGGCCGCGGTGCTCGCCCCCCGCGCCTTCCGCTCGCTGACCCTGCTCTCCTCCGGGCCGGGCCGGGTCGCCCGCCCGCAGCGGGTCCGGATCCGGGCGCTGCGGGCCGGGCACGCGCTGCTCGCGAAGGAGCGGGTGTGGCTGGCCACGCGGTGGCTGGACAGCCGCGGCGAGGAACCGGACCCGGCGGCCGACACCGAGGAGCTGCTGGGGTTCCTGCGGCGCCGGTGGATGCTGACGAAGGTCGCCCAGCTGTCCGGCGCGGGGCGGCTGCTGCTGCGCGACCCGGACGGCGCGGCGGAGCTGGCCGGCCTGGCGATGCCCGTGCACCTGGCGTACGGCTCCGACGAGATGGTCTGGCCGCCGGCCGAGCTGGCGGCGGTCGCCGTCCGGACCGGCGCGCACCACACGGTGATCGAGGGCGCGGGCCACTCCCCCAACGTCTCGCACCCGCGCGAGCTGGCCGCGCGGCTCGCAGCCTTCTGGCAGCGGGTGGACACGGCCGTCCGCGAGGAGCCGCCGGCGAGGCTCAGTACTGCGCCCTGAGGTGCTGCCAGAAGCCGTCGCGCAGGGAGCGGCGGAGCGCGCCGTGGCCGCGCAGGGAGCGGCTGAGCCGGGTCTCGGCCTCGACGAGGAGGTCCTGGTCGACGGCGGCGGGGAGGTACGGGTCGCCGGGCAGGAGTTCGGCGAGCCGGTCTCGGCCGCGTTCGGCGAGCCAGGTGGCGGCGATCTGGGCGCCGACGAAGCGGACCTCGTCGCGCGAGGGCGGCGGCTCGGTCTCGTTCTCGTACATCGTGACCGGGCGGCGGGTGACGTACGGCCGGCAGAAGTCGAGGTCGAAGGTGCGCTGGCTGTCGACCTCCCAGAGCAGGGCCTCGGCCTGGTTGGGGCCCTCGGCGGCCTCGATGCCCCACAGGTGGACGCGGGCGCCGTAGCCCTGGGCGGCCTCGACGGCGGAGACCAGGTCCTCGTCGCCGCCGACGAGGGCGGCGTCGCTGATGGCGCGGTGGCGGGCCAGGGACTCCAGGTCGGAGCGGATGAGGGAGTCGACGCCCTTCTGCTGGTTGTTGGCGTTGAGGTTGCCGAGGCGGACCTTGACGTCGGGGAGTTCGGCGATGGCCTGCTGCTCGGCGGTGTGGATGCGGCGGCGGGCGCCGTCGTACCAGTAGACGCGCAGCAGCCGGCTGTCCGCGAAGAGGGTGCGGGCGGTGTCGATGAAGGCCTCGATCAGGCCCTCGGCGTCGAGGTCGAAATTGCGCCGGTCCTCGGTGCCCGCGACCAGCAACCCGGCCGAAGCATGGACGTAACCCGCGTCGACGAAGATGGCGTGGGTGGAAGGGGTCTTGGCCACTTCGGCCAGCATCCGCCGCAGGAGCTCGTTGGTGCGCTCCAGGCGGGCGTCCAGCGCGCGCAGGGCGTCGGTGGCCGGTGGGGGGTTCATGGCGTCGTTCATCGGCCCTCATTGTCCGCCGCCGGCTCCCCTACCCACCAGTATTTAGCCAACCGAAAATTTTCCTTAGCGTAAGGAATGTTTCGGGGGTGACGGCCGTTGAACCCATACGTACACAGTTCTCCGCATGGAGGATCAACTCGGACGAAGGGAGAAGCCATGCGCTTCGAAATCCTGCGCCTCGACGACATCGACGGCACCCCCGTCGACTCCACGGTCGTGGACGCCGCCTCCGTCAACCGGATCGTGCAGCAGGCCGCCTCGATCGGCCAGCGCATCTGGATCCGACCCGCAGAGTCCTCGGCCTCGTAACGGCCGGTCCTCACCACGCACCGCGCCCCCGCGCGGACTCCGCTCGACGGAATCCGCACGGGGGCGCAGTGGTGTCCGGGGCGGGCCTCAGCTCCCGCGGATGACCTGGGTGACGCCGTTGATGATCTGCTGCACGGCGATCGCGGAGAGCATCATGCCGGCCAGCCGGGTCACGAGCACGACGCCGCCGTCCTTGATGACCCGGATGATCAGCAGCGAGTAGCGCATGGTCAGCCAGAGCACGACGTGCATGGCGGCGATGGCGGTCCAGACGGAGATCTGCGCGGCGGCGCTGTCGGCGTGCTGGACGGCGAGGATGACCGAGACGATGGCGCCGGGCCCGGCGAGCAGCGGCATGCCGAGCGGGACGAGGGCGACGTTGACGTCCTTGGTCTGCTTCGGCTCGTCGGTCTTGCCGGTGAGCAGGTCGAGCGCGATGAGCAGCAGCAGGAGACCGCCCGCGATCATCAGGGCGGGGACCGAGACGTGCAGGTAGGCCAGGATCTGCTGGCCGAGGATGCCGAAGACGGTGATGACGCCGAAGGCGACGGCGACGGCCTGCCAGGCCATCCGGCGCTGGACCTTGGCGGCGCGGCCGGAGGTCAGCGCGAGGAAGATCGGCGTGATGCCGGGCGGGTCCATGATCACGAAGAGGGTGAGGAAGAGCGAGCCGAAGACGGCGACGTCGAACACGGTGGGGTGCCTTGCGGGGTGAGGGTCGAACGAGGGGTGGGGCCCGAACCGGAATGAGAGATTCCGGCATGGGGGCAGGAGTGTCCCGCCCCCGCACGGCGGACGTGCGGGGCCGGAGACGGTACGAGGGGGAGGGCGCGGCCCGGACGGCGCGGCGCCCCGCCGTCACGGCGACGGCGGGAAGGGGCGCCCGGGACGGGGCCCGCTCCGGGCGGGCTCCCGGGGCCGGGAGGCCGGGATCAGCCCTGGCCGGCGCGGGTTCCGCCGGCGCCGGGGACGGGGAAGGCCCCGGTGGCGCGGCGGGTGATCTCGCCGTAGATCTCGGGGTCGGTGGTGTACTCGCCGAGCCGGCAGGTCTTGCGGCTGCCGTGGTAGTCGCTGGAGCCGGTGACCAGCAGCCCCAGCTCCTTGGCGAGCCCGCGCAGCCGCGCGCGGGTGGGCTCGTCGTGGTCCATGTGGTCGACCTCGATGCCGTCGAGCCCGGCCTCGGCGAGGGCGGCGATCGCGGACTCGGGCACGACCCGGCCGCGCTTGACGGCGGCCGGGTGGGCGAAGACGGTGACGCCGCCGGCCGCCTTGACCAGGCGGACCGCGTCGGCGGGGTCCAGCTCGTGCTTCTCGACGTGGGCCCGGCCGCCGTCGGCGATCCACTCGGCGGTGAAGGCGCCGGAGACGTCGGGGACGACCCCGAGCTCGACCAGCGCCTCGGCGATGTGCGGGCGGCCCACGGAGCCGTCGCCGGCGATCCGGGCGACCTGCTCCCAGGTGACGGGGACGCCGAGCAGCTGGAGCTTGGCGACCATGGCCCGCGCGCGCGGCACCCGGTCGTCCCGGACCAGCTCGCGCTCGGCGAGCAGGGCCGGCTCCTCGGGGTCGAAGAGGTAGGCGAGCATGTGCAGGCCGATGCCGTCGAGGCGGCAGGAGAGCTCGGCGCCGGGGACGACGGTCAGCCCCTCGGGCGCGGCGGCGAGCGCCTCGGCGTGGCCGCGGGTGGTGTCGTGGTCGGTGAGCGCCACGACGTCGAGCCCGGCCGCGGCGGCGGCGCGCACCAGCTCGGCGGGGGTGTCGGTGCCGTCGGAGGCCGTGGAGTGGGTGTGCAGGTCGATGCGCACGACGCGGTTCTCCCAGGGCTCGGCACGGACAGGTGACACTCCAGCATAACGGGCGATCAGGACCTCGCTGTACGGAGCCGGAGCGGCGGTCGCCCATTACGCCCCGAGCCCCGGAGCCGTACGTCCCGAGCCCGCGGCCGTACGCCCCGGGCCTCGCGGCCGGGGGTCGCGGCGGGCGTCAGCCGAGCAGGCGCGGGGTGAGCGCCCCGCAGGGCAGCAGCTCGACCTCGGCGCCCGCGTCGCGCAGGTCGGTCAGGACGAGCTCGTCGTACATCAGCAGGCCGGACTGCTCGGGCCAGACGATCGCCCAGAGCCAGAGCCCGCGGGCCTCCCCCGCGAAGACGGCCCGGTCGTGGGGGGCGCCGGTGACGTGCCAGAGCGGGGTGGGGCGGCCGGCGGCGAGGACCTTGGCCTGCGGCGGCTTGTCGATGGCCATGCCGGAGCCCGGATCGGGGCCGTCGATGCCGGCGTACCGGGCGCCGAGGCCGACGCCGAGCTCCTCGGCGACCAGCAGCAGCTCGCCCATGCCGCCGAGGGGGCCGGGGCCGGAGCAGGCGACGGCGGTGGCGCGCCCGCCGCTGCGGTCGTCACCGGCGTAGGCGACCCCGGTGAAGAGCCAGCCGACCGGGAGCGGCCAGGGCATCCAGACCGGCACGTGCGAGCGGTGCACGACGACGCCGAGGGCCTCGACGCTGGGCGGGATCACGGGCTGGAGCGGGTACACGGGCCCGTGCACGTCGCACTGCCAGGAGTCGGCGAAGAGGCCGGGCGCCCTGACCCGCCCACCGCACTTCGGACAACTGGGTTCGCCCCTCATAGGGCTCAACGGTCCTACCGCTTCCGCCTCCCGTCAAGAACGCCCGCCCCCGATCACCCGTCCGGCCGGAAGCGTTCACCCGGGCGTCGCGCCGGGGCGCGCCGCCCCTCAGTCCAGGGCCACCGACCCGCGCAGGGGGTCGCGCAGGTCCGTGCCCTTCGCGAGCCAGCGCTCCTCCAGGGCCTGGGCGCCGTGGACCCGCTTCCAGGCGGCCTCGTTCGGGGTCATCGGCAGCAGCGGCAGGAAGCGGACCGGGTCCATCGCGGCGCCCGCCGCCCGGCCACCGCCCCCCGCGGAGTCGCTCCGCGACATCGCCTCGTTCAGGTCCAGGTCCTCCACCAGCCCGCCCGACTCGGCGACCAGGACCGAGCTGAAGGGGGCGCCCGGCCACAGCGGCTCGCCGAGGTCCAGCGAGGCGCCGGGCGCCACGATCACGCCCTCCACCTGAGGGGTCGCGGCGAGCACCGCCAGCGGGCGCAGCACCTTGTCGGTGTCCGCGCGCCCGAGACGGACGGTCAGGACCAGCTCGGCGCGCGGGCCCTTCACGGGGTCGGCGAGCACGGCGGCCGGATCGGCCATCGGGGCGGCCGACATGCCGAGCGTGGCGTAGCGCACGAGGCCGGCGCCGGCGTCGACGAAGCGCAGCACCTCGATCCGGTCGGTGCCGAGGAAGGTCACCGCGGCCCGCGCGTCCGGTTCGCCCAGGGCCGTGCGCAGCCGGGCCTCGACCAGTGCAAGAACTTCTCCCATGCGGCGAGCATAGATCGCGCGTGGAACGGGCAAAGGAAGGGATTGACCCTCGGTCGGCTGATAGTGTTGGCCACTGGTCGGGTTTCCCGACCAGGCGTCACACGTCGTCCCTCACGAGGGACCGGCCGGAGGAGGTGGGACTGCGATGGACCGAAGTCGATCGGGCAGTACCAGCCGCTCTTCCGCCGCACCGCACCCGAGCCCGGTGCGTTCCTCCCTCCGGTGACCCCGGGTCCCTGAACCGCGGACCCCCTTCTCCGGCATCGCGTACGACGGAAGAGCACCCCTCTTTGCCTGTCTGAGTTGCGAACGCCGTCACCGCGATCCGCCGGTGCCGCCCGCTTTGTGGACGACGTCCCTCTCCCGTCCTCATTCCGGGTTGCGCCACGCTCGCCGACGGCCTGTCCGTGAAGGAGCACGCCCATGTCGATGATCCGTGACCTGCGCGCCGCCGTTCGGCCGAGCCTGCGTCAGAGCCTGCGCAAGACCCCGACCACGTACACGAACTACGACCCGACGCGCGACCACTCCGCCTCCAGCGCCATCGTCGACTGCGCGGTCTACCGCGACGGGCGGCGGATCGACGACCGCGCCTGCCTGACCCCGCGCGGCGCCATGGCGCAGGTGCGGGAGTCCGGCGGCTTCGCCTGGATCGGGCTGCACGAGCCGACCGAGGCCGAATTCGCCGGCATCGCCGCCGAGTTCGGGCTCCACCCGCTCGCCGTCGAGGACGCCGTCCACGCCCACCAGCGGCCCAAGCTGGAGCGGTACGACGACACCCTCTTCACCGTCTTCAAGACGATCCACTACGTGGAGCACGCCGAACTCACCGCCACCAGCGAGGTGGTGGAGACCGGCGAGGTGATGTGCTTCACCGGCCCGGACTTCGTCATCACCGTCCGGCACGGCGGACAGGGCTCGCTGCGCAACCTCCGCCACCGCCTCCAGGGCGAGCCGGAACTCCTCGCCAAGGGGCCCTCCGCCGTCCTGCACGCCCTCGCCGACCACGTCGTCGACGGCTACATCGCGGTCGCCGACGCCGTCGAACTCGACATCGACCAGCTGGAGATCGACGTCTTCTCGCCCGCCGCGAAGGGCTCCACGCGGGGCACCGACACCGGCCGGATCTACCAGCTCAAGCGCGAGGTCCTGGAGTTCAAGCGGGCCGTCACCCCGCTGCTGCGCCCGATGCAGCTGCTCTCCGAGCGGCCGATGCGGCTGGTCGACCCGGACATCCAGAAGTACTTCCGGGACGTCGCCGACCACCTCGCCCGCGTCCAGGAGCAGGTCGTCGGCTTCGACGAGCTGCTGAACTCGATCCTCCAGGCCAACCTGGCGCAGGCGACCGTCGCGCAGAACGAGGACATGCGCAAGATCACCTCGTGGGCGGCGATCGTCGCCGTCCCCACGGCGGTCTGCGGCGTGTACGGGATGAACTTCGACCACATGCCGGAGCTGCACTGGAAGTACGGCTACCCGATGGTGCTCACCGGCATCATCGCGATCTGCTTCACCATCCACCGCACCCTCAAGCGCAACGGCTGGCTGTAGATAGGCTGCGGCCATGACCGACACGCCGCTCACCGACGCCCTCGTCGAGGAGGCCACCAAGAAGTCCGGCCTCGTCTGGGTCCGGGGCACCGGGCCCGCCCGGGCGCTCTGGCACGTCTGGCACGACGGTGCCGCCCACGTCGTGGGCGACGGCCCCGGCGAGCAGCCGCTGCCCGGTCTCGCCGACGGCTCCACCGCCGAGGTCACCGTCCGCAGCAAGGACAAGGGCGGCCGGATCGTCTCCTGGACGGCCGCCGTCCGGCAGCTGACGCCGGGCAGCGAGGAGTGGGACGCGGCCGTCGCCGAGCTCAAGGGCAAGCGGCTCAACGCCCCGGACGGCGAGGCGATGCCGGAGCGCTGGGCCCGCGAGTGCCGCGTCCTGCGCCTCGACCCGCGCGCCGCCACCACCGACCTGCCGGACTCCTCGCTCGCCGCCGCCCCGCTGCCGTCCGCCGCGATCACCCGGCGGCCGGTCCCGGCCGCCCTGCCGAAGCTGCTGTTCGGCCGGAAGAAGCGGCGCTAGGCGCCCCGGAGGGCGCCCGGCCGCCGGTCAGGTGCGGGGCAGCTGGCGGCCGTAGTCGAGGGTCTCCTCGCGGCCCGGCTCGGCCAGCGGGAAGTCCTTGTCCCACTCCGAGAGCACCACCAGGCCGGCACCGCCGCCGCGGGCGAACTGGAGGGGGTACGGGGAGCCCTCCAGGGCCACGTCGAGGGTGCCGCCCTCGCCGTCCGCGCCGCCCTTCACCTTGATCGTGCGGATGCCGCCGATCTGGGCCCGGTCGCCCTTGACCGCGTCGCCGTGCAGCCCGATCAGCCCGCGCAGCAGCTGGTCCTTCTCGGTGAAGCCGCGCAGCTGCTTGTACGAGGGGTCGTCCTGCGGGACCTTCACGTACTTGTCGTCCAGCTTGTCGGCGGCCTCGGTGTCGGCCTCGGTGGGCTTCCCGTCGCCCTCCTCCTCGTGGGTCCAGAAGCCCGCGTCGGCCTTGAGGTAGAGGGCGTCGCCGACCCGCAGCAGCTCGAAGGTGCTGTTCTTGGTGGTGACCGAGCCGGTGGCGCCGTTCCGCTTGAGCCGCATGTTCAGCTTGAAGGTGCCGCCCTTGCTGACCAGGGTGCCGGCCAGCCGGACCGCCTTCGCCGTGTCCGCCGCCGAGCGGGCCTCGCGCTCGATCTCCGGTGCCGACAGCTTCCCGATCCCGTTGGTCCCCTCGTCCGGATCGGCCCCGCAGGCCGTCAGTCCCACCGTCAGCCCCGCGCACAGCGCCAGGGGCAGGGCCGCCCGGCGGAAGCGGGCCGCGCGGACGGTACGGGTACGCCCCGACGGTGCGGCCGGGGCCGACGGGATACGCGATGACGGGGTGCGGACGGTCACCTGCGCTGCCTCTCGTTCTTCGGTGGGGGGGGAGCACGGCCCCGGGCCGTGGGCACGGCGGAAGGGGTCACGGGGGGGTCGGCCGGGCGGGCCGGCCGGTGCCGGTGGGGGGCGGCAGACCGCAGCGTACCCGGGCGGGGGCGGCGTCCCCGCAGGCAGCCGGACGGCGGCACTGCCGGAGCGGGGCGGAACGCCACGGGCTAGCCTGAACCATGCGAAGCCCGGCACGGGCCCCGCACGCGCCGCGCGGTCCGGCACGGGCCCGCGCGGAGCACCGCGCGACCCGCCGGGACGTCGCGCGGCCCGCGGGGGCCGGCGGGGCGGCGCACCGACCGCGCGCCCTCCGGGGCGGCGCGGGGACCCGAACCGTGCGGTACCGAGGAGGCGCGAGGCATGGCGGCAGGCGCCCCCAGGATCTTCGTCTCCCACCTCGCCGGCGTGGCCGTCTTCGACCCCGTCGGCGACCAGGTGGGCCGGGTCAGCGACCTGGTGGCGATGTTGCGGGTCGGCCGCCGGCCGCCCCGGCTGCTGGGCATGGTGGTGGAGGTGCTGAGCCGGCGCCGGGTCTTCGTCCCGATGACCCGGATCACCGGCGTCGAGTCCGGCCAGGTCATCACCACCGGCGTGGTCAACATGCGCCGCTTCGAGCAGCGGCCGACCGAGCGGCTCCTCCTCGGCGAGCTCCTCGACCGGCGGGTGACGCTCGTCGAGACCGGCGAGGAGGTCACCGTCCTCGACATCGCCATCCAGCAGCTGCCGGCCCGCCGCGACTGGGAGATCGACAAGGTCTTCGTCCGCCGGGGCAAGGGCGGGGCGCTCGCGCCGCGGTTGACAGGGCGCGTAGCGCTTCCTTGGAAGGGCGGCGGTGGGAGACGGGGCGGCGAGACGCTGACCGTGGAGTGGTCGGCCGTCACCGGCTTCTCGCTGGAGGAGCACGGGCAGGGCGCCGAGAACCTGGTCGCCACCTTCGAGAAGCTCCGCCCCGCCGACCTCGCCAACGTCCTCCACCACCTCTCCCCCAAGCGGCGGGCCGAGGTGGCCGCCGCCCTCGACGACGACCGGCTCGCCGACGTCCTGGAGGAGCTGCCCGAGGACGACCAGGTGGAGATCCTCGGCAAGCTGCAGGAGGAGCGGGCCGCGGACGTCCTGGAGGCGATGGACCCGGACGACGCCGCCGACCTCCTCAACGAGCTGCCGGAGGAGGAGAAGGAACGGTTGCTCACGCTGATGCGGCCGGACGACGCCGCCGACGTGCGCCGGCTGATGTCGTACGAGGAGCGGACGGCGGGCGGCCTGATGACCACGGAGCCGATCGTGCTGCGCCCGGACGCCACCGTGGCCGACGCGCTCGCCCGGGTGCGGCAGCGGGACCTGTCGCCGGCGCTCGCGGCGCAGGTGTACGTCTGCCGGCCGCCGGACGAGACGCCGACCGGGAAGTACCTGGGCACGGTCCACTTCCAGCGGCTGCTGCGCGACCCGCCGTTCACGCTGGTGGGCTCGCTGGTCGACAGCGATCTGCCGCCGCTCGGCCCGGACACCCCGCTGCCCGCCGTGACCAGCTACTTCGCCGCGTACAACCTGGTGGCGGCGCCGGTCGTGGACGAGAGCGGTTCGCTGCTGGGCGCGGTCACGGTCGACGACGTGCTCGACCACCTGCTGCCGGACGACTGGCGGGAGACGGAGTTCCACGAGGAGGGGGTGCCCGGTGGCTGAGCGGTCGCAGGAACGGGAGAGGGAGCGGCCCCCGCTCCCCCGCATCCGGCTCGACCTGCCGCGCGAGCGGCGGGCCAGGCTGCTGCCGGAGTACGACCCGGAGGCGTTCGGCCGGCTCTCGGAGCGGATCGCCCGTTTCCTGGGGACGGGGCGGTTCCTGGTCTGGATGACGCTGACGATCATCGTCTGGGTCACCTGGAACATCTTCGCCCCGGCGGCGCTGAAGTTCGACGAGTACCCGTTCATCTTCCTGACGCTCGCGCTGTCCCTCCAGGCCTCGTACGCGGCCCCGCTGATCCTGCTGGCGCAGAACCGGCAGGACGACCGGGACCGGGTCAACCTGGAGCAGGACCGGAAGCAGAACGAGCGCTCGATCGCCGACACGGAGTACCTGACCAGGGAGATCGCGGCGCTCCGGATGGGCCTGGGCGAGGTCGCCACCCGCGACTGGATCCGCTCGGAGCTCCAGGACCTGGTGAAGGAACTGGAGGAGCGCGACCGGGAGCGCGATCTATTCCCGCGGGACGGCGAGCGGCGGAGTGACGTACCCGACCGTTGACAGCCCTTTCATGGCGACGTGGTCGTCCCCGTACCATCGACCTATGGCTACGGAAGACGCGGTGCTCGAGGCACTGGCGACGGTGAACGACCCCGAGATCAATCGTCCGATCACGGAACTCGGCATGGTCAAGTCGGTGGAGATCGGACCGGACGGCGGGGTCGCGGTGACGGTCTACCTGACGGTCTCCGGCTGCCCGATGCGCGACACCATCACGCAACGCGTCACCGAGGCCGTCTCCCGCGTCGAGGGCGTCACGGGCGTCGACGTCACGCTGGACGTGATGAGCGACGAGCAGCGCAAGGAGCTGGCGGCGGCGCTGCGCGGCACGACCGCCGAGCGCGAGGTGCCGTTCGCGAAGCCGGGCTCGCTGACCCGGGTGTACGCGGTCGCCTCCGGCAAGGGCGGCGTCGGCAAGTCCTCGGTGACGGTGAACCTGGCCGCGGCGATGGCCGCCGACGGCCTGAAGGTCGGTGTCGTCGACGCCGACATCTACGGCCACAGCGTGCCCCGCATGCTGGGCGCGGACGGGCGTCCGACCCAGGTCGAGAACATGATCATGCCGCCGTCGGCGAACGGCGTGAAGGTCATCTCGATCGGCATGTTCACCCCGGGCAACGCGCCGGTGGTGTGGCGCGGCCCGATGCTGCACCGCGCGCTCCAGCAGTTCCTGGCGGACGTGTACTGGGGCGACCTGGACGTCCTGCTGCTCGACCTGCCGCCGGGCACCGGCGACATCGCGATCTCGGTGGCGCAGCTGGTGCCGAACGCGGAGATCCTGGTCGTGACGACGCCTCAGCAGGCGGCGGCCGAGGTCGCCGAGCGGGCCGGTTCGATCGCGGTGCAGACCCACCAGAAGATCGTCGGCGTCGTCGAGAACATGTCGGGCCTGCCGTGCCCGCACTGCGACGAGATGGTCGACGTCTTCGGCACGGGCGGCGGCCAGCTGGTCGCGGACGGCCTGACGAAGACCACCGGCGCCACCGTGCCGGTCCTCGGCCAGATCCCGATCGACGTGCGCCTGCGTGAGGGCGGCGACGAGGGCAAGCCGGTCGTCCTCTCCGACCCCGACTCCCCCGCGGGCGCGGCCCTGCGCGCCATCGCCGGCAAGCTCGGCGGCCGGCAGCGCGGCCTCTCCGGCCTGAGCCTGGGCATCACGCCGAAGAACAAGTTCTAGGCGGTACGGCGAAGGGGCACCCCGGTGCGGGGTGCCCCTTCGGCGTACCCGGGCGTCAGGCGTACGCGCCGAGGTCCTTGATCTGCGCGAAGCCCAGGCCGTACGCGCTCATCCCGCGCCCGTACGCCCCGATGTGCACGTCGCCCGCCGATCCCGCCAGCACCCAGCCGAACTCGGACTCGCGGTAGTGGAACGGCACCGGGACCCCGTCGACCGGCAGCGACAGCGCGGTCCAGGCGGGCCCGTCGAGGTCGTCGGCGAGCTCGAAGGCCGTCTCGGTCTGCTGGTCGAGCCAGTGGTCGCGCAGCGCGTGGTCGAGGGAGGCGGGCCAGGTGTGGGCCAGCAGCCCGGAGCCGGCCAGCCAGGCGGCGGAGGAGACGGTGGTGGCGTCGAGGACGCCGGTGCCGTCACCGGTGCGCCGGACGGGGTTCGCGGCGACCGTCACGACGACGGCGAACCGCTCCTTCTCCGTGCCGGCGGTCTCGGACTTTATCGACGGCTCGTCACCGTGGCCCACCGAGCCGTGCTGGACGGTGCCGTCCGCCGCCGTGCCGATCTGCATCAGCCGGCGGGGCCCGGTGAACGCCTCGTCGAGCCCGTACCAGGCGAAGGGCGCGCGCAGAAAGCCCTCGGCTTCCACCTGACTCGTCGTCTTCATCTCGGCCGCCTCCTCGTTCCTCCCCCAGACTCCGTCCGGGGGTACCCCCAACCCAAGGAGGATAGCGACCGGTCGGTGACCGCCCGTGTCAGGTGGCGTCGGAGTCGTACGGCGGCGGTTCGGGAGAGGCCGGCTTGTCCTGCTTCTTCAGCGGGTCGGGGGCGGAGCCGTTGACCGCCGCGGGGGCGGCGGCGGGCGTGGTCTCGCGCCCGTTCACCGCGTCGGCGACCTCGTTCATCTCCTTGCGGAGGTCGAAGGTGGAGCGCAGCTCCTTGAGGTCGCTGAGGTCCTCGTTGTTCTCCAGCTGCTTGCGGATGAAGGTCTTCGGGTTGAGGTCCTCGAACTCGAAGTCCTTGAACTCGGGGCCGAGCTCGCTGCGGATGTCCTGCTTGGCGCTGTCGGAGAACTCGCGGACCTTCCGGATGAAGCGGGAGACGTCCTGGACGACCTTCGGCAGTTTGTCCGGGCCGAAAATGAGCACGGCGAGGACGATGAGCGTCACCAGCTCGAGTACGCCTATGTCGCTGAACACCTAGTAGCTCCTTCACGCCGGACCAGGGCGGCCCGGTCCACGGTACCCGCCCGGACTGCCGGTCGGGTACCTCGCGATGTCCGCCACATGGAGATCGGGTGCCGCCGCGGTGCGTCAGCCGCCCTGGGCGGAACCGAGCGTGACCGTCCTGGTCAGTTCCTTGCCGTCGCGGGTCAGGGTGAGGGCGAGTGCGTCGCCGGGGCGGTGGGCGCGGATCTTCACGATCAGCTCCTCGCCGTTGTGGACCCGCTGGCCGTCGACCTTGGTGATGACGTCGCCGGGGCGCAGGCCGGCCTTGGCGGCGGGGCCGCCGGGGGTGACGGAGGGGGCGCCGTCCTTGCCCTTGTCGCCGACGCGGGCGCCGTCGCCGTTGAACTGCATGTCGAGGCTGACGCCGATGACGGGGTGGGTGGCCTTGCCGGTGTTGATGAGCTCCTCGGCGACCCGCTTGCCCTGGTTGACCGGGATGGCGAAGCCGAGGCCGATGGAGCCGGCCTGGGCGCCGCTGCCGCCGTCCCCGTCGCCGGAGCCGCCGGCGGCGCGGATGGCGCTGTTGATGCCGATGACGCGGCCCTTGCCGTCGAGGAGGGGGCCGCCGGAGTTGCCGGGGTTGATGGGCGCGTCGGTCTGGAGGGCGTCGACGTAGGAGATGTCGCTGCCGTCGCCCTTCTCCCCGCCGGCGGTGATCGGGCGCTCCTTGGCGCTGATGATGCCGGAGGTGACGGTGTTGGAGAGGTCGAAGGGGGCGCCGATGGCGACGACGGGGTCGCCGACGCGGACGTCGTCGGAGTTTCCGAGCGGGAGCGGCTTGAGGCCGGTGACGCCGGTGACCCGGACGACGGCCAGGTCGTAGCCGGTGTCCTTGCCGATGAGCTTGGCGGAGGCGGTCTCGCCGCTGGAGAAGGTGACGGTGATGTCGCCGGAGGAGGCGGCGGCGTCGACGACGTGGTTGTTGGTGAGGATGTGGCCGCGGTTGTCCAGGACGAAGCCGGTGCCGGTGCCGGAGCCTCCGCCGCCGCTGACGTGGAGGGTGACGACGCCGGGCAGGGCGCGGGCGGCGATCCCGGCGACGCTGTCGGGCGCGCGGTCGGTGGTCCCGGCGCCGGCCTGCGGCAGTTCGACGGTGCCGATGCCGCCGTTGCGCTCGACGTAGGCGCCGACGCCGCCGCCGATCACGCCGGTGACCAGGGCGAAGGCGAGGGCACCGACGAGCGCGAGGCCGCGCCGGGACTTCTTCCGGGCGTGCGGGGCCACGGCACCGGCGCCGGCGCCCCACGGGTCGTACTGTCCCCAGGCCGGCGCGCCCTGCGGCGGCACGGGCCCCTGCGGGGGCGGCACGGCGCCGTGCGGGGGCACGGCGGCCGTCTGCGGGGGCGGTACGGGCGCGGCGGGCCGCTGCACCGGCGGCGCGGGCGCCCACGGCCCGGGCTCGCCGTAGGGCGGCGTCCGGTACTCGTCGGGCTCGTGGAGCGGCCGCGGGGCGGCCGGCGCGGCCCCCACGGGCGTCACGGGGACGGCGGGCGCGGGCTCCTCGGACGCGGCGGAGACCTCGGGCACGGCGGGCGCCCCGGAGCCCTCAGGAACGGCGGGGGCTTCGGGCGCGGCGGGGGCCTCGGGGGCGGGCCGCTCCTTCGTCATGTCGACCTTGGGGGCGGCGGACGCCCCGGGGGCCGGTTCCGCCGCGGCGGGCTCGGCCGGATCCGGGGCCTGGAGGGGGAAGTCGTCCGCCTCCGCCGGGGGCGGCGTGGGTATCCGCGCCGCCTCCGGGGGCGTCGAGGGCCGGCTCCACCAGTTCGGCTTCCCGTCGTTCATGCTCTCCCCGCAACCGCTGACCCGTGAGCGCCCCCGTGTCGGGCGCTCTGACCGAGGATTCAACCAGGTCGGGGGTCAGCGGCGGGAGCCCGGCGGGCTGGGGGCCGGGCCGGGCACCGGGCCGAGGGCCGGGTGAAGAGCGGGAACCGTCGGGCGTATGAACGGCGAGAGGGCGAAGAGCGGCTGCGCCTGCGCGGCCCGGAGCCGGAGCGCGGCGACCGGTCCGGCGCGGTCCGCGTCCATCGGGACGGCGCCCGTGGGAACGGTGCCGCCGGGGACGAGGGGCCCGGCGGCGATCGACTGGACGCCGCCGGCGGAGCGCTCGGAGCGGTCCGAACGGCCGGTCGCCGCACCGGCGGCGGAGCCGGGTCCGGCGGAGGCGCCCGCGCGCAGCGGGGTGACCGCGCTGCCGGTGCCCTGCCCGCCGCGGGCGGCGGTGGCGAGGGAGCCGTCGGCGGGCAGGGTGCCGCCGAGGGCGATGGCCGCGAAGGAGACCGCGCCGGCGGCGGCGACGGCGAAGCGCCGTCCCCGGCCCGAGGGGGCGACCGCGTGGACCCGGAATCCGGTGCCGGTGTCGGGCTCGGCGGGGGGCGCGGTGGCGAAGCCGTCGCTCTTCACGCCGCCCGCTTCGAGGAGCTGCTCCAGCGGGGAGCGCCCCGGCGGCTCCCCGGGGCCGCCGGGCAGTCCCTGGAGGCGGGCGAGGAAGCCCTCGGAGGGCTGCGGGGCGCCGCTGGACGCGAAGACGTTCTTCAGGGCGCGCTGCGCGTCGGCCTCGGCCTTGCAGCGGGCGCAGGTCGCGAGGTGGGCGAGGACCCGCTCGCGGGCGTCATGGCCGAGCTCGCCGTCGACGAGCGCGGCGAGCCGGTCCCCGAGGTGGTGTTCCGCGGGGCTCGGGGACGGGGGGCGGGTGCCGCTCACGCTGTCCCGGCCTCCCATCCGACGGTGACCAGGGCCCGCTCGGCGCGGGCCTCGGGCGAGCGGTGCTTGAGCGCCTTGCGCAGGTGGGAGCGGCCCCGGTGGATGCGGCTGCGGACGGTGCCGAGCTTCACGCCGAGGGTCGCGGCGATCTCCTCGTACGAGAGCCCCTCGATGTCGCAGAGGACGACGGCGGCGCGGAACTCGGGCGCCAGGGTGTCGAGGGCCTGCTGGACGTCGGCGTCGAAGTGGGTGTCGTTGAACACCTGCTGGGGGGAGGGCTCACGGCTGGGGAGCCGCTCGGCGGCGTCGTCGGCGAGCGCGTCGAAGCGGATGCGCTGCTTGCGGCGGACCATGTCGAGGAAGAGGTTGGTGGTGATGCGGTGCAGCCAGCCCTCGAAGGTGCCGGGGGTGTACGTCGACAGCGAGCGGAAGACGCGGACGAAGACCTCCTGGGTGAGGTCCTCGGCGTCGTGCTGATTGCCGGTCAGACGGTAGGCCAGGCGGTAGACGCGACCACTGTGCGTGCTGACGATCTCCTCCCAGGTGGGCGGAGTCCACGCCTGCGATTCCGCATCCGATGCGAAGGTCGCGGTGGTGGGTGCGGCGGCAGTGCGGCGGATCTTGTCAGCGGTGTCGGTCACGGATTTCGGCTCACCCGCCGACCTGAGAAGACGCCGCAGCGCCCCTCTCCGATCCACAGGCGCAGCCGCACCTCCCCTATCGGCTCTGGTGGTGTCCAGTGGAGTCCCTACCATAGCCACCTCGCCCGTTAGCTCCGGATAAGAATCTTTACGCGCATTTGAACCGGCGTCACGTGCCGGCTTCCCACGCGTCCTCACCCCTGGTGAACGCCCGGTCCCATCTGCGGGTTCCCGCTGACAGCGGATACAGTCACCGTTGCGCCAACTAAGGGGACAGGAGAGGGTCATTACCGCCAACCGGCAGACGGACTGGGCGCTCGCCGAGGCCTTTGTCGCCGAGGACGAGGCACTGCGCTGGGCCCGTGAGCGCGCCCGGGAGACAGGGCTGCCCTCGGTGTCGCCGGGCACCGGCGCGGCACTGCGTCTGCTGGCGGCCTCGGCGGACGCCAAGGCGGTGGCCGAGATCGGTACCGGCACGGGCGTGTCGGGCATCTACCTGCTGCTCGGGATGCGGCCGGACGGCACCCTGACCACCGTGGACGTGCAGCCGGAGCACCAGCAGTTCGCGAAGACGGCGTTCCGGGCGGCGGGGTTCGCGGGCAACCGGGCGCGGTTCATCCCGGGCCGGGCGCTGGACGTGCTGCCGAGGCTGGCGGACGGCGGGTACGACCTCGTCTTCTGCGACGGCGACCGCGAGGAGTACCCGGACTATCTCGCTGAATCGTTGCGCCTGCTCCGACCTGGGGGTCTGGTCTGCTTCGAGGGCGTCTTCGCGGAGGGCCGCACGGTGGACTCCGGCGCCCAGCCGGCCGAGGTGCAGCGGGTCCGCGAGCTGCTGCGCACGGTCCGGGAGAGCTCCCAGCTGCTGCCGACCCTGCTGCCGGTGGGCGACGGCCTGCTGTGCGCGGTGCGGCGGGGCTGAGCCCCTCCCCGGTCACCGGCCCCGGCCCCGGTCACCGGCTCCGGCCCCCGGCACGCCGCTGCCCCGGACGGCGGGGCCGTACCGGGGCAGCGGTGCAGGAATAAGGGGAGGGTCAGCCGACGACCTTCTTCAGGGCGTCGCCGAGCGCCTCGGCCTCGTCCGGGGTCAGCTCGACCACGAGCCGACCGCCGCCTTCGAGCGGAACGCGCATGACGATGCCCCGCCCCTCCTTGGTCACCTCGAGCGGGCCGTCACCCGTCCGCGGCTTCATGGCCGCCATGCTCGTTCCCCTTCCTGAAACCAGCTCATCGTCAGCCGGGCAGCTCCGTACCGCGGAGCACGCGTCACCGGCTTCGAACACATTGCTTCCAGGTCATTATCCCGCATCGCAGGACCCGATGACCAACATCGATCCGCATCGCTTGGGCAACGCGCTCCCGCAAAACCCCACATTTCGGCGTCGGGCCTGCGATACTTCGCCGCCGCGGGTCGTCCCGCGGACCCCGATTCTTTGACGCAGCTCACATGGGCGGTACGGGTGATCTCCGTCATGCTGGGCGGGATCAGCCCACGCGAGACAGACGAGACGAAGGGGTCCCGATGGCCGACACGGTCCTGTACGAGGTGAGCGACGGGCTCGCCACCATCACGCTCAACCGGCCCGAGGCCATGAACGCGCTGAACATCGAGGCGAAGGTCGCGCTGCGGGACGCGGCCGAGGCGGCCGCCGCCGACCCGGCGGTCCGGGCCGTGCTGCTCACGGCGGCGGGCGACCGGGCGTTCTGCGTCGGCCAGGACCTGAAGGAGCACGTCGGCCTGCTGCTCCAGGACCAGGAGTCGGGCACCGGCACCACCATGTCCACGGTCCGGGACCACTACAACCCGATCGTCCGCGCGCTCGCCGGCATGGAGAAGCCGGTGGTCGCCGCGGTGAACGGCGTCGCCGCCGGCGCCGGCTTCGGCTTCGCGCTCGCCGCCGACTACCGGATCGTCGCCGACACCGCGACCTTCAACACCTCCTTCGCCGGCGTGGCCCTCACCGCCGACTCCGGCGTGTCCTGGACGCTCCCCCGCCTCATCGGCCGGAGCCGCG
The DNA here is from genome assembly GCF_040636735.1 of Streptomyces sp. NPDC035033. Classification (NCBI taxonomy): domain Bacteria; kingdom Bacillati; phylum Actinomycetota; class Actinomycetes; order Kitasatosporales; family Streptomycetaceae; genus Streptomyces; species Streptomyces sp. NPDC035033. Next base: position 26,145 of record NZ_JBEZUZ010000003.1, read on the forward strand.
CCGTCGACCTGCTGCTCTTCCCGCGCACGGTCACCGCCCAGGAGGCGTACGAGCTGGGCATCGTGAACCGCCTGGTCCCGGCCGCCGAGCTGGCCGCCGAGGCGGAGAAGCTCGCCCGGAAGCTCGCCGGGGGCCCCACGGTCGCCTACGCGGCCCTGAAGGCCTCCGTCGCCTACGGCGCCGACCACTCCCTGTCCGAGGCGCTCGACAAGGAGGACGAGCTCCAGACCCTGGCCGGCGCCTCGGAGGACCACACCATCGCGGTCCGCGCCTTCCTCGCCAAGGAGAAGCCGAAGTACCTGGGCCGCTAGGCCGGGGCGGCGACCCGTCGCCCGCCCCGGGCCGCGCACTGGGCGAGGTGGTCGTCGACCAGGCCGCACGCCTGCATGAGGGCGTAGGCCGTGGTCGGGCCGACGAAGCGGACGCCGCGCTTCTTCAGGGCCTTCGACAGGGCCGTGGACTCGTCGGTGACGGCCGGGACGTCCGCGAGGGTGCGGGGCGCCGGGCGGGTCTCCGGATCGGGGGCGTACGACCAGATCAGGGCGTCCAGTTCGCCCGGGGACCAGCCGGCGAGCAGCTTCGCGTTGGCGAGGGTCGCGTCGATCTTGGCGCGGTTGCGGATGATGCCCTCGTCGGCGAGGAGCCGCTCCCGGTCGGCGTCCCCGAAGCCGGCGACCGCCGCGATGCGGAAGCCCGCGAAGGCGCGGCGGAAGCCCTCCCGGCGGCGCAGGATCGTGATCCAGGACAGGCCCGACTGGAAGGCCTCCAGGCAGAGCCGCTCGAAGAGGGCGTCGTCGCCGTGGACCGGGCGGCCCCACTCCTCGTCGTGGTAGACCGTGTAGTCCTCGGTGGACAGGCCCCAGGGGCAGCGCGGCAGCCCGTCGGGGCCGGGGATCGCGCCGCCGCTCATCGCCCGTCGCCCTCGGCCGCCCCGTCGCCCGCCGCGCCCGCGAGGGCGGACTCCAGCTCCGCGATCCGGGCGTCGCGCTCGGCGAGCTCGGCGGCGAGCCGGTCCAGGACGTCGTCGACGTCCTCCATCCGGTAGCCGCGGGCGGCGACCGGCAGCCGCAGCGCCTCGACGTCGGCCCGGTCCACCGGGCGGGTCAGCGGCAGCGGGTCCACCAGCTGCTCGGGGGCCGCCTCGGGCAGCACCTCGCTGTCGCCGCCGCCGACCACGGCGAGGGTCACGGCCGCGACGACCACGACCATCGTGATGAGCAGGAACCAGAACACCAGCGCGCCTCTCCCCAGGTGGAAAACGTCCCGTGCCGATCGTGCCATGCGCCACCGGCGGTTAGGGTCACAGACGACGCAGGTGAGCGGCGGTGAGGGAGGACATAAGGGATGCTGCGCTTGGGACGGCGTGAATTCGGGCCGCACGAGCCGGTGATCATGGCGATCGTGAACCGGACCCCGGACTCCTTCTACGACCAGGGCGCGACCTTCCGCGACGAGCCGGCGCTCGCCCGGGTCGAGCGGGCGGTGGCCGAGGGCGCCGCGATCATCGACATCGGCGGGGTCAAGGCCGGCCCCGGCGAGGAGGTCACGGCCGAGGAGGAGGCCCGCCGCACGGTCGGCTTCGTCGCCGAGGTCCGCCGCCGCCACCCCGACGTGGTGATCAGCGTCGACACCTGGCGGGCCGACGTCGGCGCGGCGGTCTGCGAGGCCGGCGCGGACCTGCTCAACGACGCCTGGGGCGGGGTCGACCCGGGGCTCGCGGAGGTCGCCGCGAAGTACGGCGCCGGTCTCGTCTGCACCCACGCGGGCGGCGCCGAGCCGCGCACCCGGCCGCACCGGGTCGAGTACGAGGACGTGATGGCCGACATCCTGCGGGTCACCGTGGGCCTGGCCGAGCGGGCGGTCGCGCTGGGCGTGCGGCGGGACGGCATCATGATCGACCCGGGCCACGACTTCGGGAAGAACACCCGGCACAGCCTGGAGGCGACCCGCCGCCTCGGCGAGATGACGGAGACGGGCTGGCCGGTGCTGGTGTCGCTGTCCAACAAGGACTTCGTCGGCGAGACCCTGGACCGCCCGGTGAAGGAGCGGGTCCTCGGCACCCTGGCGACGACGGCCGTCTCGGCCTGGCTGGGCGCGCGGGTCTACCGCGTCCACGAGGTCGCCGAGACGAAGCAGGTCCTCGACATGGTGGCGACGATCGCCGGCCACCGCGCGCCGGCGGTCGCCCGGCGGGGCCTGGCCTGAGCCCCGGCCCCGCCGGACCCGGAGGGTCTAGCGGCCGACCTCCTTGGTGACGAGCGCGACCGCCTCCTCCACGTCGTCCGTGACGTGGAAGAGGAGCAGGTCGTGCTCGGACGCCTTGCCGCCGGCGACGACCGTGTCCTTCAGCCAGTCGACGAGGCCCTTCCAGTACGCGCTGCCGAAGAGCACGATCGGGAAGCGGGTCACCTTGCGGGTCTGCACCAGGGTCAGCGCCTCGAAGAGCTCGTCGAGGGTGCCGAGGCCGCCGGGCAGGACGACGAAGCCCTGCGCGTACTTCACGAACATCGTCTTGCGGACGAAGAAGTACCGGAAGTTCACGCCGATGTCGACGTGCTGGTTGAGCCCCTGCTCGAAGGGGAGCTCGATGCCGAGGCCGACCGAGATGCCCTTCGCCTCCCGGGCGCCCTTGTTGGCCGCCTCCATGGCGCCCGGGCCGCCGCCCGTGATGACGGCGAAGCCCGCCTCGACGAGCGCCCGGCCGATCCGCACGCCCGCCTCGTACTCGGGCGAGTCGGGCTTCGTCCGGGCCGAGCCGAAGACGCTGATCGCGCCGGGCAGTTCGGCGAGGGCGCCGAAGCCCTCGACGAACTCGGACTGGATCCGCATGACCCGCCAGGGGTCGGTGTGCACCCACTCCGAGTCGCCCTCGGTGTCGAGCAGCCGCTGGTCCGTGGTGCCCGGCTGGACCTGGTCCCTCCGCCTCAGCACCGGTCCGAGGCGCTGTTCCTCCGGCTTCGCCATTCCCTCGGGAATGCCCATGGCCTGCTCCCTCCGCCGTTCCACGATCTTTCTGTCGGGCCAGGGTAGGACTCCTGAGGTGACGAAACGCGAAATTACGGGAGACGGGCGGTCAGCCAGTCGCGGAGCCGTGCCTCGCAGTGGTGGATCCGGTCGACGTGCACGTGCTCGTCCCGCTTGTGCGCGTAGATCGGGTCGCCGGGTCCGTAGTTGACGGCGGGGACGCCGAGCGCGCTGAAGCGGGAGACGTCGGTCCAGCCGAACTTGGGCATGGCGGTGCCGCCGACGGCCTTCATGAAGGCCTCGGCGGCCGGGTGGGAGAGGCCGGGCAGGGCGCCGGGGCTCTCGTCGTCGACGACGAACTCGGTGACGCCGCAGTCGGCGAAGACCTCGCGGACGTGCGCCAGCGCCTCGGCCGGGGAGCGGTCGGGGGCGTACCGGTAGTTGACGGTGACCGTGCAGGCGTCGGGGATGACGTTGGTGGCGACGCCGCCCTGGATCGCGACCGCGTTGAGCCCCTCGTGGTACTCCAGGCCGTCGATGACCGGCTTGCGCGGCTCGTAGGCGGCGAGGCGGGCGAGGATCGGCGCGGCGGCGTGGATGGCGTTGGAGCCCATCCAGGAGCGGGCGGAGTGGGCGCGCTCGCCGGCCGTGTGCAGGACGACGCGGAGGGTGCCCTGGCAGCCGCCCTCGACCTGCCCGTCGGAGGGCTCCAGGAGGACGGCGAAGTCGCCCTCCAGCCAGTCGGGGTGGGCGGCGGCGATCTTCCCGAGGCCGTTGAGGTCGGCGGCGACCTCCTCGTTGTCGTAGAAGACGAAGGTGAGGTCGCGGTTGGGCGCGGGGACGGTGGCGGCGATCCGGAGCTGGACGGCGACGCCGGACTTCATGTCGGAGGTGCCGCAGCCCCACAGGACGCCGTCCCCGTCGAGCCGGGAGGGGACGTTGTCGGCGATCGGCACGGTGTCGATGTGGCCGGCGAGGACGACCCGCTCGGCGCGGCCGAGGGAGGTCCGGGCGACGACGTTGTTGCCGTGGCGGTCGACGCGGAGGTGGGGCAGGGCGCGCAGGGCCCGCTCGATGGCGTCGGCGAGCGGCTTCTCGGTCCCGCTGACGGAGGGGAAGTCGACGAGCGCGGCGGTGAGCGCGGCCCCGTCCAGGGTGAGGTCGAGCGGGGTCTCCTGCACGGTGATGTCAGCCATATGCCGACCCTAACCCGGCCTCCAGTACGGTGGGCCCCGTGTCCGAGTCCCCCCGCCCCGCCCGCCGCGGCCGTCTCGCCCGTTCGGCCGTCGCGCTCGCCGTCCTGTGCGGCCTCGCGTCGTACATCGCCGTCCACCAGGTGACCGGGAGCAAGGGCGCGCCCCGGTGCGCCGTGGGGAGCGGCGGCGGCCGGTACGAGTTCACCCCCGAGCAGGCGTCGAACGCGGCGACGATCGCGGCGGTGGGGACGTCCCGGGGGCTGCCGGAGCGGGCGGTGACGATCGCGCTCGCGACCGCGCTCCAGGAGTCGGCGCTGCGCAACATCCGGCACGGCGACCGGGACTCGCTCGGCCTGTTCCAGCAGCGGCCGTCGATGGGCTGGGGCACGCCGGAGCAGATCATGGACCCGGTGTACTCGGCGGGGAAGTTCTACGAGGGGCTGGAGAAGGTCCCCGGCTACTCGCGGATGCCGCTGACGGTGGCGGCGCAGAAGGTCCAGAAGAGCGGCTTCCCGCAGGCGTACGCGAAGCACGAGCCGGACGCGACGCTGCTGTCCGCGGCGCTGACCGGGCGGACGCCGGCCGCGCTGTCGTGCACGGCGGACGTCGAGGAGGGCCGTCCCGGCGATCCCGCCCGGGTCCGTACGGAGCTGGTGCGGGCCTTCGGCGAGGCCGCGGCCCCCACCTCCGTCTCCGGCGGCGCCAGCGCGGGGCGCTCGGCCGCGGAGCCCGCCGTCCTCGTCGTGCCCGTCCGGGGCCCGGAGCGGCGCGGCTGGGAGCTGGCGCAGTGGGCGGTGGCGCGGGCGGACTCGCTGCGGGTCGCGGAGGTCGCGTACGCGGGCCGGGTCTGGCACGCGGACGACTCGGGCGGCGGCTGGGAGCCGGCCTCCGCCGCCTCGGCCCCCGCCTCCTCGGTCCGGCTCCGTCTGGCCCGCTGACACCGCGCCGCCGGGCCCCGGACACGGGGTGGACCCGGTCCGGACTGGCGTGCGAGGGGTCGCCCGGGGCGGGGTATCGGCCCTCCCCCGGGCCCCCTGGTGACCGGGGTGCCCGTGAGGTGTGCGGGAGGCTTGGGGCGTCAGAGGAGTGACGGTTCGGCACGGGGCCCGGGCGGGCGGCGTTCGTCCGCTTTCCTCCCCACCCGACAATACGACCCATTACCCAGCCTTTACCTTCGACGCCCGCAACCTCCCCCGCCCCCGCCTCGGTTGTGCAGCCCGCGGACGCAAACGTCCTGACCGTCTCTTCCGTCGAAGGAGCACCATGTCCCTCCCCCTGACCCGCCGGATCGCCCGTGTCGCCCTGATCGTCGCGGCCGGCGCAGCCCCCGTGGTCGGTGCGGCCGGCTCCGCGAACGCGCTGGAGCCGAACCTCGCGCCGACCGGCGCGCTCGGCGGTCTGACCGCCCTCGACGCCGCCGGCACGGGCTCGGCCGTCGACGGTGCCGCGCGGACCGCCACCGGGGTCGCCGGAGCGACCGGCAGCGAGGCCGTCGGCACGGCCGTCCCGGCCGCCGGCAAGGCCGTGGGCGCGGCCGGCAAGACCGCCACCCCGGCGGCCCAGAAGATCGCGGGCGAGACCGCGGGCAGCGCGGGCCAGGCCCTCGGCCAGACCGCCGGCGCCGCCGCCGAGAGCGCCGGCAACACCCCCGCGGGCGGCGCGCTGGGCGGCGCCCCGGCCGGCCAGATGCTCGGCGGCCTGCCCGTCGGCTGAGCCGGCGGCCGCACCGTCGGCACGCACGCGGAAGGGCCCGGGTCGCACACGCGCCCCGGGCCCTTCCGCGTACCGCCGTGCCGCCGCCGTCAGCCGAGGCGCTTGACCGCCGCCGCCACGCGCTCGTCCGTCGCCGTGAAGGCCACCCGGACGTGGCGGGCGCCCGCCTCGCCGTAGAAGTCGCCCGGGGCCACCAGGACGCCCTTCCCGGCCAGGTACGCCACCGTGTCCCAGCAGGGCTCGTCGCGGGTCGCCCACAGGTAGAGGCTCGCCTCGGAGTGCTCGATGCGGAAGCCGTGGGCCTCCAGGGCGGCCCGCAGGGCGGCGCGCCGGGCCGCGTACCGCCCGCGCTGCTCCGCGACGTGCGCGTCGTCGCCGAGGGCGGCGACCGTGGCGGCCTGGACGGGGGCCGCGGTCATCATCCCGCCGTGCTTGCGGATCTGGAGCAGCTCGCCGAGGACGGCCGCGTCGCCGGCGATGAACGCGGCCCGGTAGCCGGCCAGGTTGGAGCGCTTGGAGAGCGAGTGGACGGCGACGATCCCCTCGTACGAGCCGCCGCAGACGTCCGGGTGCAGGACGGAGACCGGGTCGGCCTCCCAGCCCAGCTCCAGGTAGCACTCGTCGGAGAAGACGAGGACGCCGTGCTCGCGCGCCCAGGCGACGATCCGGGTCAGCTCCTCCTGGGCGAGGACCTTCCCGGTGGGGTTGGACGGGGAGTTGAGCCACAGCAGCTTCACCGCGGCCGGGTCGAGGTCGGCGACGGGGTCGTCGTAGACGACCGGCTCCGCGCCGCAGAGCCGCGCCCCGACCTCGTACGTCGGGTAGGCGAGCCGCGGGTACGCCACCTGGTCGCCGGCGCCGAGGCCGAGCTGGGTCGGCAGCCAGGCGACGAGCTCCTTGGAGCCGACCACCGGCAGCACGTTCCCGTGGGTGAGGCCGGTGGCGCCGAGGCGCCGCCCGCACCAGCCGGTGAGCGCGTCGCGCAGCGCGGGGGTGCCCCAGACCGTCGGATAGCCCGGCGTGTCCGCGGCGGCCACCAGGGCCTCCTGGATCAGCGCGGGGACGGGGTCGACCGGGGTGCCGACCGACAGGTCCACGATCCCGTCCGGGTGGGCCAGGGCGGTCGCCTTGTACGGCTCCAGCTTGTCCCAGGGGAAGACGGGCAGGCGCGAAGAGACTGCGCTCACGGGATGGCTCACTTCCTCAGTACGTACGCGATACGCGTCGGTCCCGTACGGCGGCGGAGCCGTACGGGACCGAGAGCGGGTGCAACGAAAGATCAGCCGTTCTGCGGAGGCAGGGCGGCGATGAAGGGGTGGTCGCGCTCGATCTCGCCGAGCTTGGAGGCGCCACCGGGCGAACCCAGCTCGTCGAAGAACTCGACGTTCGCCTTGTAGTAGTCCTTCCACTCCTCCGGGGTGTCGTCCTCGTAGAAGATCGCCTCGACCGGGCAGACCGGCTCACAGGCTCCACAGTCGACGCACTCGTCCGGGTGGATGTAGAGAGATCGCTTGCCCTCGTAGATGCAGTCGACGGGGCACTCCTCGATGCAAGCCTTGTCCTTGACGTCGACACAAGGCTGCGCGATGACGTAGGTCACGCTGTCGTTCCTCCTCGGTAGGGCTGGTCTGCGCGGGAGCGCGGTGTCGTCGATGCCCGCACCTAGTATCTCCGTTCTTGAGGGCGATCCGAACAGGAGGGGCGCAGAAGCTGTGGAAATCACCGGCGGAGGACGGCTTGAGGTCCGTGTCACCAGCGATGACGTGGGAAAACGTGTCTCCGTTCGGTACGTGACGGGGTCCGCCTCGGCGGGTGAACGGTTCACCGACGCCGTCGGGGTGCTCACATCCTGGAACGACGGAGTGATCACGATCACACGAAAGAGCGGCGAGACCGTCCGGATCCCGGAACTCCGCCTGGTCGCGGGCAAGATCGCGCCTCCCGCGCCGGCCCGCCGCCGGGGCCCGGCCGCCACCTTCCCGGAGCTGTCCCGGGCCGCCGCGCGCGCCTGGCAGCCGGTCGAGAGCGAGCGGCTCGGGGGGTGGACCCTGCGGGCGGCCGACGGATTCACCCGGCGCGCCAACTCGGTGCTCCCGGAGGGCGATCCCGGGCTGCCCGTGGCCGAGGCGCTGGAGCACGTGCGGAAGTGGTACGCGGACCGGGAGCTGCCCGCGTACGTGCAGACCGCGACCGGCGCCGAGGGCACCCAGGAGCTGCTCTGCGCCGAGCTGGAACGGCTCGGCTGGACCCGCGAGATCAGCGCCGAGCTGCGGATCGCCGCCCTCGCGCCGCTCGCCGACCGGGAGCCCGGCCCCGTCGAGGTCCGCCTCTCCCGGACCTTCGACGAGCCGTGGCTCCGCCGCTACCAGCGGTTCTCCGGGGTCGGGCCCGCGGTGCGGCACGTCCTCGGGACGGGCCCCAGCGTGTGGTTCGCGTCCGTCGCGGGCACCGGGGAAGTACCGGACGCCATCGGGCGTTGCGTCGTCGACGGGCGCTGGGCGGGCTTCCTCGCGGTGGAGGTCGCTCCGGAGGCGCGCCGCCGGGGCCTGGCCACCGCCGTCATGGCCGCCCTCGCCGGGCGGGCCCTCGACGAGGGCGCGTCGGCGGCCTGGCTCCAGGTCGAGGCCGACAACGACGGCGCGCGGGCGCTCTACGAGGGGATGGACTTCGCGGTGCACCACCACTACCACCACTACCGGCAGCCGGAGGCGTGAGCGCGGCGTGAGCGCGGAGGATCCCCTGAAACGGCCGCCCGACCGGCGGCGGGAGTTCGCGGAGGAGGCCCGGTCCGAGCGGCCCGACCTCGCCCGGCTCTGCCTGCTGATCTGCGCCGTGGCCGACCCCACCCTCACCGAGCACGACCTGGTCGGGGCCGACGTCGAGCTGGACCGGCTCGCCGGGCTCGTCCCGTACGGCACCCGCTTCACCGGCGCCTGGAAGGACGAGCTGGCGGCGCTCCTCGGCGGCCGCGAGGGCTTCGAGGGCGTCCCCGCCGACTACCAGCGGCTGGAGTCCTCCCTCCTCCACGAGGTGCTGCGGCGGCGCCGGGGCCTGCCGATCCTGCTGTCCGTGGTGTGGATGGAGGTCGCCCGGCGGGCCGGCGCCCCCGTGTACGGGCTCGGGCTGCCCGGCCACTTCGTCGTGGGCTTCGGCGACCCGGCCGACCTGGACCTCGCCGACCCCTTCGCGGGCGGCCGGCCGATGACCGCCGAGGACGCCGAGCTGCTGGTGGCGAGCGCGACCGGCGAGGCCCTGGACCGCTCGATGCTGCGGCCCGCCGAGCCCGGCGCGATCGTGCTGCGGATCCTCGGCAACATCCGCGCCTGGGCGGCCCCCCGGCCCGAGCGCTCCGACGTGGCCCTGTGGGCGGTGGAGCTGGCCCTGCTGCTCCCCTCCCACCCGGCCCGGCTCCGCTACGAGCGGGCGGAACTCCTCGTCCAGCGCGGCGACTTCCTCACCGGGGCGGCGGAGATGGAGGCGTACGCGCAGATCATGGACGCGGTGGACCCGGACTCCGCCGCCGCGATCCGCCACAAGGCCCAGGCGGCGCGGGCGCGGCTCAACTAGGACGCGTTCTTCCGGATCAGGTCCATCAGGCGGGCGTGGGTGGGCGCGTCGGCGGCCGCCACGAGTCCGCGGGCGCCCTCCTCCCCCACCGGGGTGCCGTCGAGGCCGGTGACGACGCAGCCGGCCGCCCGGCACAGGGCGATGCCGGCGGCGAAGTGGACGCTGCCGGACAGGTCGCCGCCGTCGGTGACGTACGCGGCCCGCTTCCCGGCCGCGACCCAGGCGAGCGCGAGCGACGTGGACACCACGCGGGGGCGGAAGCCGGCGACGAAGTCCGGGTGGGCGAGCAGGTCGACGGCCCGGAAGCGGGGCGCGCCGGGGAACGGCGGGTCGAGGTTCACGTCGACGAGCCCGGTGGCGGCGGTGGGCGCCAGCGGCTTCCCGTCCGGCCCCCACGCGCGCGTGCCGTCGGTGCGGAACACCTCGCCGTCCTCGCCGCCGAAGGGGTCCGCCACGGCCGCCGCGCCGCCGCGCAGGGCCACGTTGACGGCGACGAGCTTGTTCCCGACGGCGTAGTTGAGGGTGCCGCAGAGGGGGTCCACGAGCCATTCCCGGGCGCTTCCGGCCGCCCCCCGCCGGCCGCCCTCCTCGCCGAGGACGGCGTCGTCGGGGCGGGCGGCGCGCAGCACGTCGAGAGCGGCCCGTTCGGCGGCAAGGTCGGCGCCGGTCGCGAAGTCGCCGCCGCCCTTGTCGACCCGGGCGAGGTCCTGTCCGTAGAGGTCGCGCACGACGTCGGCGGCGGCCCGGGCGGCGGCCGCGGCGACCTCGGCGTCGGAGAGCTCCTGGGTGATCACGGGGCAAACGTACGCGGGCGCCGTGCGCGGCGGAAGGGAAGAAGCGGGGGGTGGAGGAGGGAGCGGGGCGACCGGATTCGAACCGGCGTCCTCCGAGATGTCATCGCGGCGCATTACCTCTGTGCTACGACCCCGCTCCCAGGCCGCCGAGTCTAGACACGGTCCCCGGGACGATCCAAACGGTTTGCGCTCCGCCCCGGTGATCGCCCGTCAGCCCTCCGACGCGGGCGACCCCCGGCCTCGGGGGAGGCCGGGGGTCGCTCGGGCGGGCGGGGGCGGAGGGATCAGCCGTTGCCCGACAGGTCGATCGTCGCGGTGCGCTCGGCCTTGGTCTTCCCCCGGAGGGCGTCGCGCATGGCGAAGGCGACGTCGTCGGCGGAGACCTCGTGCTTCGAGCCGTCGCCCTTGGTGATCATGACGCCCTCGAAGGTGCCTTCGAGGAGGCGGGTGATCGCCTTCTTGTCGTAGACCTCCACCAGGTGGCCGTCGACGGCCTTCATGGAGAGGATCTGCGGCAGCGAGCGGGCCGGGCCGAAGTCGATGGCCTTGCCGCCGGCCTGGATGGTGATCCGGCCGGACATGGCGGGCCGGGCGAACTCCTTCATCGCCCGGTCCAGTTCGGCCTTGGTCACGGTGGGCTGCCGGACGCTGACGGGGAGTTCGACGACCTTGTTGACGCCGGTCTCGACCTGGGCGCGGAAGGCGTCCTTGACGGAGATCATCGAGCGCTGGATGTCGAGGCCCTTGCCGGGCTTGCCCTCGACGGCGGTGACCTTGTTCGGGGCGAACAGGATGGTCGCCTCGGTCGCCGAGGAGGAGCTGCCGGCGAGGTCCCGCAGGGCGACGGCGAGCTTCTCGTCGTCCACCGGGAAGACCGGCTTGGCGACGCGCTCGCCGCCGAAGAGGGAGCCGATCACCGAGACCGGGTTGTAGTCGCTGCCCGCGGCGGCCCGGACGGTCGCCTGGCTGTCCAGGGTGAGACCGGCCTTGTCGGGCGCGAGCTGGACCTTCTTGCCGCCGACGCTGAGCTGGAGCGGGGTCGCGGCGCGCTTGCCGAGGGACGTCTCCAGCTTGTTGACGGCCTCCTCCTTCGTGCCGCCGCCGATGTCGACGCCGAGGACGGTGGTGCCCTTGGGGACGTCGGAGTGGTTGAGGAGGAGTCCGGCGCCGTAGGCGACGCCGGCGGCGCCGACGACCGCGACGGCGGCGAGGACCAGCTTGGAGCGGCCCTTCTTGGCCGGGGCCGGCGCGGGGGCGGGCTTCGGGGCCGGGGCGGGCTTCGGGGCCTGCTCCCGGTCCTGCGGGCCGGGCGCCGGGGCCCGGTGCCCGTCGACGCGCGGGGTCGGGTCGGGGCGGCCGCCGGCCGGGGGCACGACCGGGATGCCGTTCGTGAGGGTGTCGCCGGACACCTGGCCGCCGGGGCCGCGCCGGGGGCCGCCGGCTCCCGGGCGGGCCGCGCCCGGGCCGGGCGCGGGGGCGGGCTGCTGGGGCGTCAGGATCGCGGTGTCGTCGGACATCCGCGGCGCGCCGGCGGCGCCGAACGGCCCGGGGCCGCCCGGCGCGGGAGCGCCCTGCGCGGGGCCGGCCGGGCGCCCGGGCGCGGCGGGCCGTCCGGGCGCGCCGCCGCCGAGGTCGGCGAGGCCGCTGACCGGACCCGTGGTCGGGCCGGTGGGCCGGCCGTCGTACGCGGGCGTGCCGCCGGCCGGCGTGCCGTCGTACACCGGCGTGCCGCCCGCGGGGGTGCCGTCGTACTGCGGCGCGGGGCCGGGCTGGGGGCCGTCGTACACCGGCGTGCCGGCGGCGGGGGTGCCGTCGTAGCCGGGGAGGGTGCCGGTGTCGTACAGCGGGTTGCTGACGGGGCGGCTGGAGGGCGTGCTGCCGACCGTGGGCACGCCGGCGGTCGCGGAGCCCGCGAAGCCGGTGCCGGGGGCCTGCGGGCCGCCGGGGGCCTTGGGGCCGGGGGCCGCCGGGGCGGCGGGGGCCGGGGCCGTGGGGGCCGGGGCCGGGCCGGAGTTCTTGCGCGGCGCGAACCAGTCGCTGGTCTCCTTGGCCCTGGGGGCCTCGGCGGCGGCCTGCGGCGGCTCGGGCGCGGCCGGCGCGGGGGCCGGCTCCGGCTCGGGCTCGGGGGCCGGCGCGGCCTGCTCCGGCTCGGCCGGGGCGGCGTCGTCGGCGGCCCCGGCGACGGGCTTGCGGACCACGACGGGCGGGATCGGCCGCGAACCCGGAATGTTGATGCGGATCCGGGTGGTCAGGGTGGTCTCGGTCTTCGGCTCCTCCGGCGGCGCGGGCGCGGCGGAGGTCTCCTCCGGCGCGTCCTGCGTCGGGTGGAGCGACGGATACTGGCGGGATCCGTACGGCTGGGTTCCCGACGGGTAGGCGGCCCCGCCGCGTCCCTGGGCGCCGGAGGACGAAGTGTCGGTCTCTCGACCAGTTTCACGACTCAAAGCAGGATCTCCCGGTTGGCTCCGCCGCCCGCTCTTGCTGATGCTCGTACTGTCCCGGGCGGTTCGGCGGCGCGCACCACCATACTGTCCGGCGCCGCCGGTTATCCGCCCGGTGGGAAGTCCGGCCGCCCGCGGGTGGCCCCGGGGCGGCCCGCGGCGCGCTTCACGGGGTGTTCTGCGGCAGCCTGCTGACGGTGGCGCAGATCACAGCGGCGGCCATGCCGCCGAAGAGGAAGAGCAGCTCGCCGAGGCCGCCGCCGAAGAGCCCGTCCCCCTCGGGGCGGCCGAAGCTCAGCAGGACGACGGCGAGCAGCCAGCCGCCGCCGGCCGCGGCGAGGCCGATCTGGGTGCCGGTGGCGCGCATGCCGCCGTAGAAGAGGGCGGCGGTGGCGAGGAGGGCGAGGAGCAGGCCGAGGGGGAACCAGGCGGCCTGGACGAGGGCCCCGGCGGTGCCGACGACGGCGCCGAGGACGAGGAGGCCGGCGTAGGCGGCGTACCGGGCGGCGGGGGCGGTCATCGGCCGGTCGCCTCCCCGTCGTCGGGCAGGCCCGCGAAGAGGTCGGTCTCGCGCCGCCCCTCGGGGGCGCCGGAGGTGCCGCGGACGAGTTCGTAGTACTCGGTGGTGAAGAGGGGCTGGCCGAGGTCGTTGGAGAGGGCGAACCAGGGGCCGTCGACGGTGACCTGGGTGGCGTGGGCGGCCATGGCGGCGCTCTTGCGGGCCGCGTACGAGCCGGCCGCGGCGAGGTCGCCGCCGTCGATCTCGGCGGTGACGCGCTCCTCGTCGACGACTCCGGGGACGTCGTCGATCACGGCGGCCCGCGGGAAGGCGGAGCCCTCCGCGGCCAGGCGGGCGAAGCCGGCCTCGGCGACGGGGCGCGGGACCCGGTTCCAGTAGATCTTGGCGATGGCGTGGGCGGGGCCGAGGTCGGGGCGGTGGCCGGGGTCGGCGGCGAGGTCGGCGGCGCGCATGGCGACCCGGTGGGCCTGGATGTGGTCGGGGTGGCCGTAGCCGCCGTCGGGGTCGTAGGTGACGAGGACCTGGGGGCGGGTCTCGCGGATCACCTCGACGAGGTGATCGGCGGCGGTGTCCACGTCCGTGTTCCAGAAGGCGTTCGCGCGCTCGTTCTGGGGGACGCCCATCATGCCGGAGTCGCGGAAGCGGCCCGCGCCGCCGAGGAAGCGGTGGTCGGTGACGCCGAGGGCGGCCATGGCGGCGGCGAGTTCGCCGACGCGGTGCGGACCGAGGCGGTCCTCGCGGTCGGGGGCCAGATGGGCCAGGCCGGGCGGGATGACCTCGCCCTCCTCGCCCAGGGTGCAGGTGACCAGGGTGACAAGGGCGCCTTCGGCCGCGTACCGGGCCATGGTGGCGCCGTTGTTGATCGACTCGTCGTCGGGGTGCGCGTGCACGAGGAGCAGACGACGGGCGGGGAGATCGGTCATGGCCCCACCCTACGAGGCGGGGCCGCGGGTGACCGTCCGGGTCAGAACTTGAGCCCGGAGATCATGCTCGCCACGTTGGTGGTGAGGGTGGAGATGGAGTCGGAGAGGGAGGAACTGGCGAGGTAGAAGCCCAGGAGCGCGCAGACCACCGCGTGACCGGCTTTGAGTCCGGATTTCCGGATCAGCAGGAAGACGACGATCGCCAGCAGCACCACCACGGAGATCGAGAGTGCCACGGCGGTTCACCTCCACCTTCGGTCGGATTCTCGGGCACGGGATCGAGCGGTTGTTCGTACGACCGAGCCCTCGGGCATGTGCTCGACGGCTCACCCGGGTGCATACCCACGGATGGGCACCCACCAAGCGCTACGGATCATAACTATCCGTGGCGCCGCATCGATCGGCGTACGGGCGCACAGAGGGGGCGTACAGCGCTACTTTCAGCCGTATGACCATGTCTCAGCAGCACTCGTCCGCCCCACCCGTGGGGCTTTCCTTCCCGCGCCTGCACGCCCGGACCCAGCGGTTCGGCCTGGGGGTGCCGCGCGGTTTCTCGGTCTCCCCGGACGGGGAGCGGATCGTCTTCGTGCGCTCCGGCTCCGGCACGGACCGGACGCACGGACTGTGGGTGCTCGACCTGCCGGCGGACGGCGGGGAGCCGGTGGAGCGGCTCGTCGCGGAGCCGTCGGCGCTGCTCGCGGGGGCCGAGGAGGAGCTGTCCCCCCAGGAGCGGGCCCGGCGCGAGCGCAGCCGGGAGGGATCGGCGGGGATCGTCGGGTACGCGGTGGACGCGGCGGTGGAGCTCGCGGCGTTCGCCCTGTCCGGGCGGCTGTTCACGGCGGAGCTGCGGGCCGGGACCACGCGGGAGCTGCCGGTGCCGGGGCCGGTGATCGACCCGCGCCCCTCGCCGGACGGACGGCGGGTGGCGTACGTGGCGGAAGGCACGCTGCGGGTGGTCGGAGCGGACGGTTCCGGCGACATGGAACTGGCGGTTCCGGAGGACGGGCACAGCACCTGCGGATTGGCCGAATTCATCGCCTCGGAGGAGATGGGCCGGGACCGCGGATTCTGGTGGTCGCCCGCCTCGGACCGGCTCCTGGTGGCCCACGCGGACGACCGGGCGGTGCGCCGCTGGTTCATCGCGGACCCGGCGCACCCGGACCGCGAGCCGCAGCGGGTGGCGTACCCGGCGGCGGGGACGCCCAACGCGGAGGTGCGGCTCTTCCTGTACGGCCTGGACGGGTCCCGCACCGAGGTGCTGTGGGACCGGGAGCGGTTCCCGTACCTGGCGCGCGTGCACTGGTCGGCGGCGGGCGCGCCGCTGCTGCTCGTGCAGGCCCGGGACCAGCGGAGCCAGCGGGTGCTGGCGGTGGACACGGCCTCCGGCACGACCGGGACGGTGCGGGCCGAGGAGGACCCGGCCTGGCTGGAGCTGCTGCCGGGGGTGCCGGCGTGGTCGCCGGACGGGCGGCTCGTGCGGGTCGGCGACGAGACCGGGGCGCGGGCGCTGTCGGTGGGCGACGAGACGCTGACGGACGCCCGGCTGCACGTGCGGGCGGTGCTCGACGTGGGCGCGGACGACGTGCTGGTGTCGGCGTCGGCGGGCGAGGCGGCCGAGGAGCCGGAGACCGGCGAGGCGCACGTGTACCGGGTGTCGGCGCGGGGCGCGGAGCGGGTCTCGGAGGGGACGGGCTGGCACGGGGCGGTGCGCTGCGGCGCGGTGACCGTCCTGGTCTCCTCCCGGCCGGACGCGGCGGGCGCGGTGGCGCGGGTGCTGCGCGACGGGAAGCCGGTGGCGGTGGTGGGCTCGTACGCGGCCGAACCGCCGCTGCGGGCCCGGCCGGTGTTCACGGAGGCGGGCGAACGGCGGATCCCCTGCGCGGTGCTGCTGCCGTCCTGGTACGAGGAGGGGCACGGACCGCTGCCGGTGCTGATGGACCCGTACGGCGGCCCGCACGGGCCCCGCGTGGTCGCCGCGCACAACGCGCACCTGACCTCGCAGTGGTTCGCCGAGCAGGGCTTCGCGGTGGTGGTGGCGGACGGCCGGGGCACGCCGTGGCGCTCGCCCGCCTGGGAGAAGGCGGTGCTGCGGGACTTCGCGGTGACGCTGGAGGACCAGGTGGCGGCGGTGCGGGCGCTCGCGGAGCGGTTCCCGCTGGACCTGGACCGGGTGGCGGTGCGCGGCTGGTCGTTCGGCGGCTATCTGGCGGGCCTCGCGGTGCTGCGGCGGCCGGACGTCTTCCA
This sequence comes from Streptomyces sp. NPDC035033, assembly GCF_040636735.1. Taxonomy (NCBI): domain Bacteria; kingdom Bacillati; phylum Actinomycetota; class Actinomycetes; order Kitasatosporales; family Streptomycetaceae; genus Streptomyces; species Streptomyces sp. NPDC035033. The sequence continues at coordinate 42,507 of NZ_JBEZUZ010000003.1, forward strand.
CGCGGCGGTGGTGGGGGCGCCGGTGACGGACTGGCGGCTGTACGACACCCACTACACCGAGCGGTACCTCGGCACCCCGGAGGCGGATCCCGAGGTGTACGCGGCGCAGTCGCTGCTCACCGACGACGGCCTGTCGGCGCCCGAGGAGCCGGTCCGGCCGATGATGGTCGTGCACGGGCTCGCGGACGACAACGTGGTGGTGGCGCACGCGCTGCGGCTGTCGTCGGCGCTCCTCGCGGCGGGCCGGCCGCACGAGGTGCTGCCGCTGTCGGGGGTGACGCACATGACCCCGCAGGAACAGGTGGCGGAGAACCTGCTGCTGCTCCAGGTCGACTTCCTGAAGCGGTCGCTGGGCGGCTTCCCCGCTCACCAGCCGGGCGGGCGCGGGTAGGGCGGCGGCGGGGTCACCGCCGGGACCCCGGTGGCGGGCGCGTTCGAGCCGCTGTTGATGGCCAGGATCTCGTCCCGGGGCAGGGTGTCGGGCAGGGAGTCCAGCAGCGCGCGCAC